>NZ_JBNYXR010000038.1:0-1457 GCF_051380805.1 Janthinobacterium paucivorans | reverse complement strand
CCCAATCCACCCAAGTTAAGCAACAGGCTGCCATCAAGCAACCTTGTAGGCCATGTATTTATGGGGCTTGTAGGCGTTGGTTTGCCGTGACCTTGATTGTCCTGGGCGATGTTGAAACGTTCGCTTGGCGATCAGAGCCAGCGCGTCGGCAAGCAAGTGGGCTGCCGCCAGCCCAAGCAGCAACGATGGCAAGAGCGGCTTGAGTACCGAATGGACATAGGCGCGGTTGATGCGTCTGTCCGTCGGCAATGCATCTTGCTGGCCGGCAGCACAGCTCGCCAACGCCTGCAGGTTATCGCATATTACCTTGGCGGCCAGATCCTGCATCAGGGCCTGCTGTGACAGTCCCGTCACGTGCTCCAGATGGAGGCGGTGTTTGAGGCGCTTGAAGGCTTCCTCGATGCGCCAGCGTTGGTGGTAGAGGTCTCCGAACAATGCGGCAGGGAATTGTTCAACGTCCAGTAAGTTAGTCATCAGAACACGCACCTTGCCGGTCGAGGCAACATGGCGTATCAGGCGCACGGTCTGCAGCTCAATGGGACATTCATAGTCAATCGCATCGCGTCGATCCGGCGCCCGCAGCGTGACGATCTGCTCCTGCAGCCCCGATTTCAGAAACTGATTGACGCAGGGAAAGCCGCCACCGCGCGCCTGTTCGACACGCATGCAGAAGGCAATGTGGCGCTGGTTCAATACGGCAGGCATCCAATAGCACGGGTAGCCTCGGTCGAGTAACAGCAGATCATCCTTGCCAAGCCGGTCGAGCTGTTCGAACAGCATCTGGCGTTCACCGACGTCGGTGCTGTATAGCGAGGCCGAGAGCATCAATTCGGCACCGGGTAGAAACAAGCCAAACACCAGTTGATCGGCCACGGCAGCACGTTTGACATGGCTGGCGCGCAAGCCAAAGCGAACGGTCGAGGCGTCAGCGGCGACCAGCCTGAAACCGTGCCAGCGTGGCAGGTAGCCATGCTGCTGTGCTTGTGCAATGAGCCAGTCGTTAAGCTCTGGCATGGCCGTGGTGGCAAGTTTTGAGCGTGCCTGAGCGAAAGCCTGGGCGCTCACCTCGTGCGTCAGTTGCGCCTGCTGTTGCAGATGACCAAAGAATTCATCAAGTTCGGTTTGCACACTCTTGCGCATGCCGGTAAGCATGAGCGCCACCAAGGACGGTAGTGGCAGTTTGCGGCGCCGTTGAAACGCTGTTGGATGATCAGGATGGCGGGCGGTAAGACGAAACTGGTCGGATTGAAGATGGTCGGAGAAATCGGACAGCAAGGAAGCGAGCGACATGAAAGGCCAATGAAGATCAAAAGACCTTCATTGGCCGCCGCCTTGCCGCTGTCGAAAAAAGAGAGGTCAGCAAGGCGGCGGCCGCGCAAAGCCGGTGCCACGTCAAGCACTATTTCATTGATTTGCCATCAATTGCGCGGGCTTGCTCCTTAACTTGGGTGGATTGG
>NZ_JBNYXR010000037.1:0-1457 GCF_051380805.1 Janthinobacterium paucivorans | reverse complement strand
CTTGTTCTCGGTAGAGCAACAAGGCCTGAATCTGGAAGAAGCAAAGATTTTTGGGTAATGAATGGTATCAACAAACTCACAACGTTGTACCGTCTTATCCTCTGTACCTGCTAAGGTTATAGGGACAAGCCGTACGGGCAATTAGTACTGGTTAGCTTAATGCATTACTGCACTTCCACACCCAGCCTATCAACGTCCTGGTCTCGAACGACCCTTCAAAGAGCTCAAGGCTCTGGGAAATCTCATCTCAAGGCAAGTTTCCCGCTTAGATGCTTTCAGCGGTTATCTCTTCCGAACTTAGCTACCCGGCAATGCCACTGGCGTGACAACCGGTACACCAGAGGTTCGTCCACTCCGGTCCTCTCGTACTAGGAGCAGCCCCCTTCAAATTTCCAACGCCCACGGCAGATAGGGACCAAACTGTCTCACGACGTTTTAAACCCAGCTCACGTACCACTTTAAATGGCGAACAGCCATACCCTTGGGACCGGCTACAGCCCCAGGATGTGATGAGCCGACATCGAGGTGCCAAACTCCCCCGTCGATATGAACTCTTGGGAGGAATCAGCCTGTTATCCCCAGAGTACCTTTTATCCGTTGAGCGATGGCCCTTCCATACAGAACCACCGGATCACTATGTCCTACTTTCGTACCTGCTCGACTTGTCAGTCTCGCAGTTAAGCACGCTTATGCCATTGCACTATCAACACGATGTCCGACCGTATCTAGCGTACCTTCGAACTCCTCCGTTACACTTTAGGAGGAGACCGCCCCAGTCAAACTGCCTACCATGCACTGTCCCCGATCCGGATAACGGACCAAGGTTAGAACCTCAAACAAACCAGGGTGGTATTTCAAGGTTGGCTCCACGAGAACTAGCGTCCCCGCTTCAAAGCCTCCCACCTATCCTACACAGATTGGTTCAAAGTCCAATGCAAAGCTACAGTAAAGGTTCATGGGGTCTTTCCGTCTAGCCGCGGGTAGATTGCATCATCACAAACATTTCAACTTCGCTGAGTCTCGGGAGGAGACAGTGTGGCCATCGTTACGCCATTCGTGCAGGTCGGAACTTACCCGACAAGGAATTTCGCTACCTTAGGACCGTTATAGTTACGGCCGCCGTTTACTGGGACTTCAATCAAGAGCTTGCACCCCATCATTTAATCTTCCAGCACCGGGCAGGCGTCACACCCTATACGTCCACTTTCGTGTTTGCAGAGTGCTGTGTTTTTATTAAACAGTCGCAGCCACCAGTTTATTGCAACCCTTTCACCCTCATGGAGTAAACCAATCAAGCTACCGGGGCGTACCTTTTCCCGAAGTTACGGTACCAATTTGCCGAGTTCCTTCTCCCGAGTTCTCTCAAGCGCCTTAGAATACTCATCTCGCCCACCTGTGTCGGTTTGCGGTACGGTCTCGTATGACTGAAGCTTAGAGGCTTTTCTTGGAACCACTTC
>NZ_JBNYXR010000036.1:0-1656 GCF_051380805.1 Janthinobacterium paucivorans | reverse complement strand
CTTAGGTGCCATGCGCTGGGCTGCACGCATTGAAGCCCGCGTCGAAGCGCTGGAGGCCGCATAATGGCCCGCCGCACGCCGCCGCGCAAGGCAAACGGACAATTCCGCAAGCGCAAGAAGAAATAGAAAAGGCCCGCAGATAGCGGGCCTTTTTACATGATGGCGTGCATGGCTAGGCGCGCATGCCAGGGGCGCACGGGGCGCTCCTTGATGGCATCGAACAAGCCGTAAAGTTTCGCATGGCGCACCTTGGCGGCTACGTCATAGCCGCGCACGTAGTTGGCGAAGGCTCGCGGGCTAAGGTGCAAGGGGGCGACGGACGCCACCCAATCGTATAAATCGTCCTCAATGACGGCAATCTCTCCGAAAAGGTCGATTGCTGGCTGGCGTAGCTGGTAAGAAAAATAGGAGGCTGGCGGCTTCGGCTGGCGGCGGGTAGTTGTCTTTTTCATTAGGATATAATGCCCGGCGAATCGGGGCGACAAAGCGAAGAACAGAGGGGCATTTAGCGTTTTACATAATTTCGTAAAAAGCTATATTTTTTCGAGGAAGTTGGTATAGGTCTTTGATTCTGCACTCTTTTAGCCATTTGACATAATATAAATTATGCGAAGTGTTCGCCGGGCATGAAATATTCCCCGTTTCCCTCATTGTGAAAATCGCAATACCGTTTTATGGTGTTCGTCCTTCCATAATCAAAAAATAACAAATGAGATTTCCGAACCTGCGATACGGCAACCCTACCGCGTTTGCTCACTATGCTATGGGCATCCCCCTGGCTGACTTGGCGCGCACCCTGCGCCGCGACGAACGCACCGTGCGCGACTGGCTCAGCGCGAAACAGCGCGTGCCTTGGTGGGTTCCTGAATACATGCGCCTGCGCCAGATGGAGCAAGCCGAAATTCGCCGCCAGATGAACATGCCGACCATCGGGGCCAAACTTGGCGTGGTGCGCGGCACTGTCATCGAACTGGCCGTTCGCCGCCCAAAGAAAAAGCCGCAAATCACTGATTTGCGGCTCGATGACTTTGACCCGGTAGTATCTACCGGTTGAATTACGGCGCGTAGGTTTTTACCGTGGTCGATGCTGGCGCGTTGTTTGCAATGACGATACTCGATCCTGCTGGGACCCAAATAGTGTTTGCTGCACCCGTGACGGTCAAACTAGCCACCGTGGTTCCTGCCTTGAAAACGATGTTATTACCGTTGCCACTGACGGTCACGGTCCCAGCTGCCTGATTTTGTGAAAACGTCACGTTATTGATCGATCCAGCTATCGTAACGTTCGCGCTCCCCGAAAATTGAACAACATAGTCGCCTGCGTCCGTAGCATTGGTTATGTTCGCACCGGATAAAACCGTCGCGCCCGCCTTTACTGCTGGCGGTTGCGGCGTCACCGGCACCGTTACCGATACGGGAGCGACAGGAGAACCGCCGCCGCCACCGCCACCGCAAGCGGTCAGGATGGCAGCGACAAAAACAACGAAAAGACCTTTTAACATTGAAAACTCCGACTATGAAAGAGCGCTTATTCTACTTCTTTCTTTTGCGAAATTGACCATTTTTCTTGCGCGGCGGCGTGCGGCGGGCCATTATGCGGCCTCCAGCGCTTCGACGCGGGCCTCAATGCGCGCAGCCCAGCGCATGGCACCTAAT
>NZ_JBNYXR010000035.1:0-2232 GCF_051380805.1 Janthinobacterium paucivorans | reverse complement strand
CGAACATGCCTACCCGCGTCACCAGCACGCCGCAGATTAACCCGCTGTTCCTGCTGATGCTGGTCGGCGCGGTGATCTTCGTGGCGTCGAAATAATGCCAGCGCCGCAAATGCAGGTGGACCCGTTCGCGCAGATGTTTGGCGCGGCGGCGGGCGTGGCAACGAAGGCGCTTGCCGACAACACACCACAAACCAGCAACACGAATTTTAGCTCGGGTTATGACGGCTCGGGCTGGGTAGTCAGTACCGGCAGCGGCTCGGCCAGTAATGCACAGTCGCGCTCTGAATTGGGCAACCTGATGGGCATGCTGAAAAATCCCCTGGTGCTGGGCGCGATCTGTGTCGGCATTTACCTATGGACGAAACGATGAAATTTCAGGCTATTCCGCGCGACCATGCGCGCCAGTTCGTGGCGTACATGGTCGGGGTAGATAAGTGGGATTGGTCGGGCCTGTGCGGCGTGGACGATGTGATCGGCGGCGGCGATGCCTATGCCGCGCTCGATGCAGACGGTGCGCCCACGGTGGTCTTCGTCGTGGAACAGGTACAGCACGAACATGGCCGCGAACTGGTCATTCGAGTGGCGCATCAGTTGGTGCGCGGGCGCGATCTAGTGGGCGAGGTGCTGCCGGAAATTGAGCGTGTGTTCGGCGCGGGCTGCGATGCGGTGGTGATCTACACGAAGCGCGCCGGGCTGGTGCGCAAGCTGCAAGGTGCCGGATATGGCGAAGCGGCAAAAATCATGCGGAAGAAACTATGAATATCAGAGAGCAATTGCATAAAGTCCGATACGGGCCGATCTGCCGCTTTGGCGGCAGTAAAAGTCAATCGACTGAAAGCAAATCGTCGGTAACAGATAGCCGCTCCATCGTGACAAACACGCTGGACGGCGGCGCGATTGCGGGCGCGTTTGATTTTGCTGGCGACGCGGCAAAGATTTTCGGCGGGCTGGGAAGTTCGGCGGTGCAAGGCAGCATAACGACGACAGGGCGGGCGCTGGACTACGGCGACGCCATTTTCACAACCGGCACGGACGCGGTAACGAAGACGGCCGGTAGCGCCATCACCCAATATGCGAACCTGTTCGATACGGCGGCAGACACGCTGGCAAGCCAAGCAGACAAGTCGCGCACAAGCTACGCGAACCTGTTCGATCAGGCGCTGGGGGCGGTAAAGGAATCAGCCGGGGCGGTGGCAAGCGGTGCCAAGGAATCGCAAAAAACCTACGCCAACCTTTTCGATCAGTCCCTGAACGCTGTTACCAGTGGAGCCAAGGATTCGAATAAAAACTATGCTGACCTGTTCGATAAGTCGCTGGGCTTCGTGGAAAACTCGCAAAAAAACCTGACAACCGCTTACGACAAGGCGCAAACGGCGCAGTCTGCGGCCATGGGCCAGTTGCAGGGCGCATACGCAGATGCAAAGGGTACATCCGACTCACAAAAGCAGGTCATCATCGGCGTCTTGGTCGTTGCTGGCCTGCTGGTGATGGCTCCTGTTCTGGCGAAGGCATAGCATGCAATACGACTTCAATTTACCGCCAGGCGGCGCCCTGAATCTGGACGTGAAGGGCAAATTCTTCAAGTATCGCAGTGGAACTGGCGCTATCCGCGTGCGCGCCTCGAAGGGCGGCTACGTCGATCTGCTGCCAGGCCAAGGCGTGCGGGGCTTTGATTTTGAAAGCCTGACGGTAGCAGACCGAAGCGGCGCAAATAACGTGGGCGTGCTGATCGTGGGCGACTTCGATTTTCAAGACGACCGCATTGCTGGAACCGTGGACGTGGTGGATGGTGGCAAGGCGCGCACGCTGTCGAACATCGCCGGTATCTCGGGTTTGAATTGCGGGGCATCTGCTGGCGTGTATTCATGGGCTCAACTGTGGAACCCTGTAGGCAGCGCAAAAAACATGATTATTAGCGGATTGCAGGTATCCAGTTCGGGGGCGGGTGGCATCGTTATTCGATCCACAAACGCGCCGTTTGCGACCCTGGCCGGAAATCCAGTATCAAAATTAAATCAGAACATTATTACAGCGATTGAGGTAAGAACGGCGACCGGGGCGGCATGGCCAGGACAGGGAATCTCGACTATTTTAGTATCGGCGGGAACAAACGTCCCCGTATCGCTAAAAGAGCCGATTGTCATGCAGCCGGGTTTCGGGCTTGCCATTTCTGGCGGATCGCTGAATCAGGATGTATCAGGAATCGTTGAATTTTGGTGTGAGCCGCAACAG
>NZ_JBNYXR010000034.1:0-2523 GCF_051380805.1 Janthinobacterium paucivorans | reverse complement strand
GTAAGCGTAAAGCCAGCGCCGTCTTTACCTCGACTACTCCTGCCAGCATGATTTGAGGTTGAGACACAAATCGATTGTGTCCACAAACTCGATTATGGACACAATAATTCAACCAGTCGCAAGACCCTCAAAACGTGGCAGCTACCGGCGCCACTCCGATGAATTCAAGCGGGCCGTCGTCGCCCAGTCGCTGCTGCCTGACGCATCCGTTTCGCGCATCGCCCGCCAGCACAACCTCAACGCCAATCAGGTATTCGCTTGGCGTAAACTGTTCGGAGAAGGCCAGCAGGAATCTGGCAATAATGTCTGCACACTGCTGCCGGTGACGGTGGTGGCGCCGGTCATAGCACAGCCCGTGGCCGAGCAGGCACCAGCGTGCGGCGGCATCATCGAACTGACCGTTGGCAAAGCGCGGCTGCGGCTGGAAGGCGCCGTTGACACTGCCGTGCTGCACCTAGTGTTGCAGCGGCTGCTGCCATGATCGGCCTGCCGGCCCACACCCGGATCTGGATCGTCGCTGGCATCACCGACATGCGCTGCGGCTTCAACGGCCTGGCGGCCAAGATAGAGACGACGCTGCAGGCCGATCCATTCAACGGCCATGTGTTTGTATTTCGTGGCCGGCGCGGCGACATCATCAAACTGCTGTGGTGGACTGGCGACGGCCTGTGCCTGCTGGCCAAGCGGCTTGAACGGGGCCGTTTCATCTGGCCGCAGGCCAGCAGCGGCACGGTCACGCTGACGCAGGCCCAACTGTCGATGCTGCTCGAAGGCATCGACTGGCGCCAGCCGGTACGCACCTGGCAACCATCGTCGGGCTTGTAAACGTCGGCGCCCTCGCGTAAACTTGGCCCATGCTCAATTCAGCCGATCTGCCCAACGACATCGATGCCCTGAAGGCGTTGCTGCTGACGGCCGAGCAGACGCTGCGTGAGCGCGACACCGTCATCGCCGCGCACGACGAGCTGGTGTCAGGACTGCGCGCGCAACTGACGACGACCGAGGTCGAGATCGAGCATCTGAAGCTCATGATTGCCAAGCTGCGTCGTATGCAGTTCGGTCGCAAATCCGAGAAGCTGGACCACCAGATCGAACAGCTGGAACTACAACTGGAAGACCTGCAAGCGACCGAGGGTGAGGCCGAGCGCGAGCGGCCGCCGGCAGACAAGGCACCGCGCACCAAGTCGGCGCGCAAACCGCTGCCGGAGCACCTGGCGCGCGACGAGCGCGTGTATCAACCGCAGGCCGAGGCTTGCCCGGCGTGCGGTGGCGGGCTGCGCAAGTTGGGTGAGGACGTCGCCGAGCAACTGGAGTTCGTGCCGGCCAGCTTCCGCGTGATCCGTCATGTACGTCCGAAGCTGGCGTGCAAGTGCTGCGACACCATCGTGCAGGCACCGGCGCCAAGCCGGCCGATCGCGCGCGGCATTGCCGGACCGGGGCTGCTGGCCCATATCCTGGTGGCCAAGTTCGCCGACCATCTGCCGCTGTACCGGCAGTCTGTCATCTATGCCCGCGAAGGTGTCGAACTGGAACGTGCGCTGCTGGCGAACTGGGTCGGGGCGGCCAGCGCGCTGCTGCGCCCGCTGGTCGAGGCGATCCGGCGCCATGTGCTCGCTGGCGCCAAGCTGCACGCCGACGACACCCCGATTCCGGTCCTGGCGCCCGGCAATGGCAAGACGAAAACAGCGCGGCTATGGACCTACGTGCGTGACGATAGCGCGTCGGGCGACACGACACCGGCTGCGGTCTGGTTCGCCTACACGCCGGACCGCAAGGGTATCCATCCGCAAACCCACCTGGCCAGCTTCAGCGGCGTGCTGCAGGCTGACGCCTATGCCGGCTTCAATGCGCTGTACGTCGACGGCACCATCCAGGAGGCGGCATGCTGGGCGCACGCACGGCGAAAATTCTACGACCTGCACGCGGCCAGGCCATCTGCCATCACGACCGAGGCGTTGCGCCGCATCGCCGAACTGTATGTGATCGAAGCCGAGATTCGCGGCAAACCACCGCACGAACGACAGCTGGTTCGCCAATCAAGAGCGCGCCCTTTGCTCGACGACTTAGACCATTGGCTGCGCGCCACGCTCGAAAAACTGTCGCGCAAGTCGGACACGGCGGCGGCAATCCAGTACGCGCTGAACCTATGGCCGGCGTTGCTGCGTTACTGCGACGACGGCATCATTGAGATCGACAACTCGGCCGCCGAGCGGGCGTTGCGCGGTGTCGCCATCGGCCGCCGCAATTACCTGTTCGCAGGTGCCGACAGCGGCGGCGAGCGTGCCGCCGCGATCTACTCGCTGATCGGCACGGCCAAGCTCAACGGTGTTGACCCCGAGGCCTGGCTGCGCCATGTGCTGACCAACATCGCCGATCATCCGGTCAACCGGGTCGACGACTTCCTGCCCTGGAACTGCGCCACGCCGCTTCCCTCGGCTTAAAAACACGCCGCTTCCCAGCGGTGTGATGCCATCATCTTCTAATTCATTGCCGGGCTCAAGACGGCGCTGGCTTTACGCTTAC
>NZ_JBNYXR010000033.1:0-3374 GCF_051380805.1 Janthinobacterium paucivorans | reverse complement strand
TGCCGTCCTTGGAGTCCTGTCAATAACTGTACGCCAGCCGCTGGCCATCGCTGGGAAGATGACGCGCCGTGGCCGTCCCAGGTCGAGCCACACCACGATTTTGAGTACTTCGCAAACAATGATTTCGTATGTTTTGACAAATTTGGGGAGTTTAATCCTGATTTATTCGTAGAAATGGGGAAATTGTGCACGAAAAAATGAAAGCCGCGTTCTCGAAACTGAGCGCGATAGCGGCGGCGTACCTGCCGTCCGGCTACAAAGAAACATTGCTGGATATGGCAATGGAAATCGACCGCCTGCGGGCGGAAATCAATCAACTGAAGGGGAAATAAGATGCAATTTACGCAATATCAATCGGTGCAGGTGATCGATGAAACGCTGGAACGCTGTGGCCAGGTCGGCAGCTATGTCGGCATGGATGGCGCTGACTACAATTTGCGCTTCGATGATGGCGTTATCGAATCGTTTGAAATCAACTCGATCAAGGGACTTTTCTAACCATGGCCACCGCTAAAAAAAATCTTGGCAAAATGCCATGCGAACGCTGTGGCGACCCGGTAGCGGTGATGCAATCGGAAACGGGTACGCTCAGCTATAAATGTCAGCACGCCGACTGCGAGAAGTCATCTTTTGCGGCGTCGCATACCGGTGCTGCAAAAGCCTGGATGGCCAAGCTGCCGAAACCGTCCTTAGGCGAACCGCCTAAGGCGGAAGTCAAGCCGCCCGTAAAGGAGGCTGAGAAACAGCAGCCTAAGGGCGGTTTCAGCTTCCTCGGCGCATAGGGGAGGCGGCATGGAACAGGAACAGCAGGAACAGCAGCCGGAAATGTCTGGCGAACAGGCAGCAGACCTTCAACGGCTAATGTCGGCGGCAGAGACGCAAGAAAACGATGCGGAAAAGTCGCAACAGGTAGAGGTTGAGCGCATCGGCAATGAGCTGATGGACAGGAACGCGCAAGGGCTGAGTATGCTGATCGACTTGGCGGGGCCGACGCTGGCACAGTTCGGATTCCCAAGCGTTGCGGTAGTGCTTGGCCACAAGGATGATTCAGGCATGACCAGAGGCCAGTTGCTGGCGTCCGTTTGGGCGCCAGTGCTGACGAAATACGGCGTCGATATGGCAGAGCTTGGCGGGACGTATAAGGTGGAAATAACGGCCATCTTCGTATCGCTGCCGATTGTCAAGGCGCTACGTGATGCCGTCATGTTTGATGTGTCGGTCAGGCGGGCAGCGGAAGCGGCGAAACAGGGGCCGCAAGCGCCTAAGGCAGAGCGGGTAAGGGGTGCGCATCAGGAAGAAGCGGCGGCACTGCCATGACGCTAAAAACGGTAGATGGGCGCCTAAGGGTGGTGTCTGGGGCGTCGCGTTGTGGCAAGACCACCCAGGTGGCGAAGGAAACAGCCAGCGAAAAGCGCATCTGTGCTTGGGACCCAGAAGACCAGTGGGCGCAGTTGCCGGGCTATCGCAAGGTGACGACGAGAAAGGAGCTTTTAGCGGCCATGGGTACGCCAGGGCGGGTGCGCGTGGCGTATGTGGCGGGCGGAGACATCAAGGTGGAATTCGATTTCTGGTGTGGCGTGGTCATGTATGCGGGGCGCTACATCGCGCCACTGGTGGCGATTGCTGAAGAACTGGCGGACGTTACAACGTCCTCCAAGGCGCCGGGAAATTGGGGCATCCTGATCAGGCGCGGCCTTAAGAGGGGTATCACGATATACGCCATATCCCAGCGATGGGCGGAAGCTGACAAGACCGCTATAGGCAATGCGTCTGAGTACCTGCTGTTTACGTCACGCGGTGAGGACGTTGACTACATCGCCAGAAAGACGCGGGTGCCGATTGATGAAATTGAGTCGCTAAAGCCGTTTGAATTCATCCGCTATGACCCTGTAACGAAGGAAAAGGCGCGGACAAAACTGCGTTTTTAGTAGTATTTATGCTACAGAGCGAAAATAAAGTTGAGCGGCAGGGCGGGAATTGCCACCCGCCTAAGGCGACCGCTTAAGGCCCGATTTTTGCCTTTGGAACTGGAAAAAAACACTATGAGGACTGCGAACAACAGTTCTCATTTTTTTTTACCAATTTTCTGAGGAAATCATGTCTCAATCCGAAATGACCAAACTTGCGATGGCCCTTGGCATCCTGTATGGCGTGTATAAATTCGTGCCGAACCAGCTGGCTAAAGCCGCTGCCCTGGGCGTTGCCGGTGTCATCATCGGTAAACGCGTGCCTGTCCTCAAAGACGTACTGTAAGGGGCGCGCCATGGGCTTACGCTTGAAATGCCTCCCCTTCAATAACGTCGTTGCTAACGGCGTCGCCACGCTCGATCTGTCGTCCCTGCTGGGTACAACCATCGAGCGCATTACGCTGCAATTGGGCGGCACGGCGCTGACGAAAGCCATGCTGACCAGCATTCAGATGAAGGCGAACGGCAAAATCATCTATGACACATCCGGCGCTCGGCGCGATACCTGCATGCAGTATCGGGGCATCACGCCCAATGCTGGTTTTCTGGTGATTGATTTCAGCGAAATCCGCAGCAAGACCGAATTGGGTCAGTCGCTGGGATCGCTCGATACCACCATGGGCGTAACCAGTCTGAAACTGGAAATTGCCATTGCTGGTGCCACGGCCCCGACGCTGCAAGCCTGGGCGGAAGTGGACCGCCCACAAGTCGATGTATCGCAGGCGTCCACCCGTCCCTTGATCGCCCGCGTGCACAGTTCCAATCAGACCATTGGCGGCTCGGGCCAGTTCTCGATTTCGGTGCCGCATTTTGCAGTGTCCGAAGGCGGCTCGATCTACAAGCGTATCGCCATTTTCTCGGCCAACATGACCGGCTTGCTGATCAAGAAAAACGGCGTCGTGGTGGAAGAGAATATCAAGAGCCTGAACGACTACCAGCAAATGGAATACAAAAAAGTTCCGCAAGCTGGCCTGTACATGATGGATTTCATCACCGATGACAATCAAAGCCAAGCATTGAACACCCGCGACGCGCAAACCATGGAAATCCTCGGCACGTTCTCGGCGGGCGAAACCATCGTGATCGAAGTCGAAGTTCTGGAACCGCTGGGCGTTTTCTAAGGGACCATCATGGAAGAAGATAACGGCACAAACGCGTGGCTTGCCGCGCGCGCCGGTTTCGCGCTCGATACATGGATTGATCGCCAGTTGGGCGGCGGTCAAACCCTGTATAACAGCAGCCAGACCTACGGGCAGGATGAATTCGGCAACGTCTACGTGCTGGGACGCCCGAACATGCCTACCCGCGTCACCAGCACGCCGCAGATTAACCCGCTGTTCCTGCTGATGCTGGTCGGCGCGGTGATCTTCGTGGCGTCGAAATAATGCCAGCGCCGCAAATGCAGGT
>NZ_JBNYXR010000032.1:0-4370 GCF_051380805.1 Janthinobacterium paucivorans | reverse complement strand
ATATTTTAAGTTTTACAGCGATCCGAAGATCGCTGCTGCACTTACATCAAATGCCCACACTTATCGACTGTTAATTGTTAAAGAACGTATTCGGTACTACTTATTTACCACTCTCGCGCTATCGACAAAGCGTTGTGTTTGTCAGCTGCGAAGAAGAAAGAGTATGAAGCATTTCGCTAAATCCGTCAACCTTCTTTTTTACTACCCAGCCCTTGAAGGCTGTCCCTTTTGTGCAGCAAACTAGTGCGTCTCATTGGGGAGGCGAACTATAGCAAAGCTGCCCATAGGCGGCAAGCTTTATTTCAACAATGTTCCCAGCCAAGCGGAACCAAGGTCGGACAGGATGTCGATGGATGCGTTGATGGTACTGGCGCCACATCCGAATACAAGCAGGTAGTTCACAATTGCAGTATCCGCATTGGGTGATTAATCGATGAAAAATACACCGCCGCTGAAAGGTCTACGCCGATTTTCCTGGCCACCCATAAGACCCGTTTCGCCGCCACGGCGCAAGAACCAGGCAGTCAGCAAGCGCATCAGCATGCTGGAAGTGGCGCTGCAAGTGCGTTTGCTGCATCGAAGCACGCGCCGGGTCAGCATAAGTGGTCACGGCAAGAGCGTGCATCAATGGAGGCTGGACACCACGGCATCCTCTTGCACTCGACACAGGCTGTGGAAAACAGCCTGTCGCTAGACTAGCTGTTGCGCATTTTGCCCGCCTATCAACGGACTACCTATATCTATGCGATGGCCATCTGGCGGCTGTCGAACTCGGCCAAGGTCAGGGCCTGCGCACAATTTCTGCCGCAGTCGCTGCAGGCCCGCGCCTGACTAGTTACACCAGGCGCGCCACATCTGGATACAGACGCGCCAGAGTATCGGAGCTAATGGTGGTAATCACGGCGTGGACGCGCTCGGTGGCTTGCTCGGGTGATTTGTCCCGGCGCACATCTTTCCACAACTCAAGCAAAGCAGCATCGTGGCACGCAACCGCTTGCTCCACCTCATCTTGCCAAAATGTCGGTGCCTCGCCTTCCACAAAGTTGCCGCGGCCACGGCCAAAGTGCGCCACCGCCAGGTAACGCAGCACGCCCGCCACCACCAGGGTACGCAAGAAAGCATCGCTAAATTGCATGCTGGGTTCATTACGCTCTGTACCGGAATTAAAACCCCAGGCTGCGCCGGCAAACGTCAATGCGCCGACCACACCGCCAAGCAAAGCCCCCGTGCCCAGGGTCAGGCCGCCAGAAATCAGGTCGGCCGACAAGCCCGTTGCCGCACCGGAAATCATAGCCCCCAATAGCCCCGCTTGCGCCTTGTCGATCGGCGCGCGCACGGTAAAATTGTCACGTACCCGCGCATTAATCTTGTGCGCATCGGTGGGGTCGAGTTTGTGCAAGATCAACAGCTCGCGTGTCGTTTCACTGCTGTGCGTATTGAGTCGCGCCACCAGGCTGGCCATCGCCTTTTCCTGACGTTGCTGCTCTGCATTCTTACCTATACCCACTACCTGCAAAACCGATTTCAGCAAGCCCTTGGAGACGGGCTCAATGGCGTCACGATCCTGGGCTGCGACGGCCAGCTGCACAGCCAGCAAGCGCATGGCCTGCTGGAAGCGCGCCATATTCTCCGCTTGCCAGGCAGCAAACAAACGCGCATAGCCAGCTTGCTGCGGCTGTGGCAACAATTTACCCATGGCTTCGTAAAACACGCGCTCATGTACCCAGCAGCGGGCAAAGGCATCGAGCGCCAGGACGTCGCGCACAATGCCATACTGCTGCAAATGTTCGCGCCAGCGCGCCTGCTCGCTGTGCTCCTCATTACCTGGACGTGGCGGCCCCATCTGATTGAGCAAAACCACCACGGGCTTGCCCAGCCATTCGAGGATTTTCATTTCTGCCGGCAAGTAACCCGCATCCTTAGGATGTTCCGAGGAATTCACCAGATACAGCACCACGTCGGCAGCATCCTTGGCCGTGCGCAACGCTTGCTGGCTGAGCCAGAACGGACGGTCGCGATAACGGTCCAATACTTCGCGCAAGAACCAGCCGATAGGGTTGCCAGCCTGCCCCAAGCGCTTGAGCAGGCGCACGGAATCGCCAAAGCCGGGCGTATCCCACAGTTGCAGGACATCGCCCTGCGGGGTCGCCAGCAAGGTATGCGACTCCGCAAACACGGTCACGTGGGCGGCGTCGCGCACTTCGCCGATATCGACACCCACCAGGGTGCGTGCCAGGGTGGTCTTACCATTATTCGTATGTGAAATCAGTGCAAACTGAATTTGCACCGCATCATCCTGTCCCTCTTTATTTACATTCACACTCACATTCACACTCATGCTACGGCCGATACTTTCAAGCCAACACCAGCATCAAGCGGGTGCAAGCCAGGATTGAGCAAATTGACCAAGGTGGCCGGGGCTTGATGGAAGAGGCAGAACTGTTGCCACAACGCGACTCTTTCCGCCAAGCGGGCGGCATTCTGCACCTGCTCGCCAGCGCGCTCCAGATAACTGGACTCATCAATCAGGACGGCGATGCCGCGTGTTGACGATTGCACCAGGTAATCGAGGAAGGCGCCATGATTTTCCTTTTCCGGCGTCGCCGTCAGATTGAATAGCACGGCCGTAATATTGACTTGCGGATCGTCCAAGTTGGTGCCGGGCAGGACGTCCTGCGGCTCTTCGCCATACGACGTCGATGGACGCAACATCATGCGCCCCTGCTCGCCAAACAGCATGATGGATAGCTCGCCCAAGCCCTTGTGGCGTGCCTCATCGACAGTGAAGCTGTACGGCAAGACGCGCAGCATGCCACCCGTGGCCACGCCGATGCTTTCATTGAGCTTGCGGAAATATGGTTGATCCAGATCCATTGGAAAGTGCTTGGCCAAACGGGCGGCACGCCAATGATTGAGCAGGGCCAGGATCAGGCGGGGAACAACAACCAGCAAGAAAATCGTTGCCGCATACAAATGCACCCAGCGCGCGCCGCCCTCCACGGTCGTCGTTTGCGGGAAACGCAGCGCCTCGATTTCCGCCAGCGAAAAACCTTGTAAATGGAACAGGGCAATAGCTGGTGCAAACAGAGTCGAAAGCAGGCTATGCACTTGGCCGGCATTCAGAAAAGTACTTTCCCAGCCAGCCGCGTACTGTGACAGGAAACCGCGTGTGTACAGCGAGGCGACGGCGCCGATAGCGAACATGGCGGCGCTCAAGTGAATGGTACGGCTCAGACGCGCTGCCGTCAGCTTAGCGCTCAAGTGTGCCCATTCCCCCATGAAACTGAGCAAGCCCGAGGACAAGGCGTGCGGCAGCTTGCGCGGCAGGGCCAGCCGGCCCACGCTCAGGTGGCGCACCAGCCCCGCCTTCGGCCAACTCAGGGAGCGCGAGGAAATACATAGCCAGATCAACAAACTCAGGAAGACCAGCACGTTCCAGGCGATGATCAGCAGCAAAGGCGCCGACAGCAGGTCGACGCGGTGGGGATCAGTGATGCGGTCAAGTCCGGCCCCCAACAGCAGGCCCAACAACGGCAAGGTCAGCGCCAGAGTCTTCATACCTGGGCGACGCTTCGCAAAGGCAGCGAAGGCGGGGGTGCGCTCGGTGATACGCTTGATGATCAGCTCGGAGCGCTGCTGCAGGAAGTCGTCAGCCGTGACTTCGGCCTGCTTACCCGAAGCCTGCCACTGAGCAAGTTCGCGCGCGCTGCGGCTGGCGTACATGCGGTCATCCTCGCTAAGGACTTCTTTTTTCTGGTCGGCCGTTTCAATAGCACGGACCAAGACCACTTCTCTCGCAATCTGCTCGTTCATGGAACTCCTGTTTTTATATGAAACGACAACTCAACAGGGCGATTGTGACGTAATTTTGCGTTCCAAGCCAACGCGTCCTGGCCCCAAAGCAAGTTCTACAACAGATACATCAAAAAAGAAGCAATCCAGGCAGACCATAAGGTGTATATGAAAATTGCTTACTTTGAAACCATGGCTACCAGCGGGGGCTGCCGCTAAACCCCACTGACATCATACGTAAAAAGTAAATCTAGTCGACAACTTCGGCTAACTTCGCCTTAATTACGCAAAAATATGCGCTAACACTTACAATTCAGCTGCGATTAGACAGCAGATAGGCAACGATGATGGGCCGCTGGGCGCAGAGATGTTGATAATCCATCCGTATATGTGCTTATGGTCTATGCAACACTGTAGCGCTGAACAGCCGGGGTCGGCCCCCCCCAGCCTTCGCTTGGGCTCACTAAAACCAGCAGACGAAAAAAAACCCCACCATCACTGGCGGGGTTTTTCTCAAGGTGGAACAGCCGGGGGCTGTTGCACCAAATAACAAGCCTGACGATAACCTACTTTCACAC
>NZ_JBNYXR010000031.1:0-7363 GCF_051380805.1 Janthinobacterium paucivorans | reverse complement strand
GTGCTGCAACCAGTGTGAAAGTAGGTTATCGTCAGGCTTGTTATTTGGTGCAACAGCCCCCGGCTGTTCCACCTTGAGAAAAACCCCGCCAGTGATGGTGGGGTTTTTTTTCGTCTGCTGGTTTTAGTGTTAGCCCCAGCTATTCAGCAGCAAGATAAAAAGCCCGCGCCTCGCAAGAGGTGCGGGCTTTTTTTTAGAAACTGTATTGGGCGCTGAAACCTAGCAAGCAATTACGGCCTGGTGCCGCTTCGTAGTAGCGCTTGTTGCTGTCGCCGACGATGAGCGAACCGACGTAGGTCTTGTCGAAAAGATTGTTCAGGCGGACAAATTGCTTGAAGTGCCAGTTGCCCGTGCTTTGTTTGGCATTCATGCGTACGTTGAACACCGTGTAGCCGGGTGCCGGTTTTTCGCTGTTGCTGTCTTCCGCGTACACTTGCTTGCTGGCCACGCTTTCCAGCGCCGCGCCGAAGCGATCAAGCGTATCTTTCCACCCCAGTTCCGCAAACAGGTTGGCGATGGGTACACCCGGCAAACGGCTGCCTTTGCGCGCGCTGCCGAAGGCTTGGTCATACACGGCGTGCAGGCTGGTCAGTGCCACTTTTGTCGTGAAGCCATATGCCAGGCTGGCGTCCAGAGACACTTCCATGCCCCGGCGCAAGGTCTTGCTGGCGTTGATATAGCTGGTGCGACCATTGCCTGAATTCTTGTTGTCGACCACCAGTTCATCGCTGGTCTTGATCTGGAATACGGCCGCGTTTACATGCGTGTTGTTGTTGAGCCTGGTCTTGACGCCCGCTTCCAGGTTGCTGCTGGTGGCAGGTTTTAGCTGGTAATTGAAGCCGCCGCCCATGCCCGAGTAAAACAGTTCGTTCAGGGTCGGTGCTTCGAAGCCCCGCGCGGCGCTGGCGTACACGTTGACGTTCGGCGTCAGCTTATACAGCAGGCCCAACACCGGTGTGGTGTGGCTGAACTCGAGCTTGCCGCTGTCGTCGCCATTGCTGAGAAAGTGGTCATTGACTGCCACTTTCATCTTGCTGTAGCGCATACCTGCACTGAGCAGCCATGGTCCGCCTTGCCATTGCGCCTGAATATACGGAGCGAGGCTGGAGACGACATCGTGCTCGTCGCGGCGTAGCTTGCCTTTTACGCCCAAGCTATTGCCCATGTAATTTTCATAGCCGGTGCGCTTGTCGCTGGAGCGGCCATAGTCGATGCCGATGGTGGTACTCAGCGTGCCGCCGGCCAACTGGTTCACGTGTAGCCAGTTGCTATCGATGCCATAGAACTGGCGCTGAAAGTCGACCACGCCGCCCGAATGACTCGCTGGCGCCTGGAACACCCTGCTAAAAGCTTGGTACTGGATCACATCGCGGTTGCCGCCATACATCGTCACATGCAGGCGGTCGTCGCCGAACGACTGTTCATAGGTAGCGCCGATTTGCTGGTGGTCAATGCTCTTGCGCGTGTTGTAGCGTTCGGCAAATGTGCGCTTCGGGTTTTGCGTATCGGTGGTGTCGGTTTCGCCTGCGCGCGGGTTTGCGGCAAACGTGGCCCAGGTGACGCCCAGGGGATCTTGTGTATTGCCTTGGTGCAGGCTGTTGGCGACGATGGTCAGCTTGCTGTTCACATTTGGCTTGAGCGTGATCTTGCCGAACGCCTGTTCGCGCGTGGCAGCACTGTGGTCGCGGAAACCCTGCGTGCGGAAGCGCGAGCCGTCCAGCACGTAGCCGATGCCGTCGGCTTGTCCCTGCGCCGAAAGGTCCAGCTTGCTGGTGCCGTCGCTGCCGCCCGTGACGTTCAGCTCCACGGACGGGGGATTTCGCCCAACCTTGGAAAACAGCTGGATCACGCCACCCGAGTGGTTGCCGTAGATGGCAGAGAAGGGGCCGCGCAGCACTTCGATGCGCTCGGCCGTATCGAGATTGAAAGTGGCGACCTGACCCTGGCCATCGGGCATGCTGGCGGGAATACCATCGCTGATCAGTTTGACGCCGCGCACGCCAAAGGCCGAGCGGGCGCCGAAGCCGCGTGAAGAAATTTGCAAGTCTTGCGCGTAGTTCTGGCGGTTTTGCACCACTAGGCCCGGTACGGCGGCCAATGCTTCCGAAGCGTTGACGCGGATTTGGCCCTCCTGGATGCGGGCGCTGTCGACTACATCGATCGAGGCTGGCACTTCCTTGCTGGGGCGGGCGATGCGGCTACCGCTGACGACCACCGTATCCATGACTTGTCCGGCGGCCAGGTCAGCGGATTCGGCGGCGAAAACGTGGGGGGCGAGGGTGGCGCTGCCAGCGACAAACAGGCTGGCAATGGCGTTCAAGCGGAAACGATGCTGCATGCGGGTTCTCCAATCTGAATAAAAGCGTGCTTAGTCGCGTGTGCGTATTGCCGTGCGCAAATTGCCATGGGGCATGGTGATTCCTTCGTGGCACAGGAGCAGGTGTTGCAGTTTGGTACACCTGTTCCATTGTGCAGCAACAAAGGGGCGACGCAGCAGGGCTGGCGTGAATTGGCGCAGGATACACCTGCCTTGTTCAAGACGCGCGCACAGTCCCCCGGGCAGAATCACCGGCGTGTGGCGGTGAGCTGGCACGGCATTTGCACAAGACTTCTTGTACTCACCCCATCTGTACCAAGACGTTTGATATTTATTTCAGTAATTCCATTCTAATTAAGCCGATAGAGGATGACATGAATTTTGCAGACATCAGCAAACTGGGCGTCGCCAACCCTTTCAAGCAACGTTATGACAATTACATAGGCGGAAAATTCATTGCACCAGTAAAAGGTGAATATTTTTCCAATATTACGCCCATCACCGGCTTGCCATTTTGCGAGATCGCCCGTTCCACGGCGGAAGACGTGGAACTGGCGCTGGACGCCGCCCATGCCGCCAAAGATGCCTGGGGCAAGACTTCGCCTGCCGAACGCGCTAACATCTTGAACCGCATCGCCGATCGCATCGAACAGAATTTGAGCCTGATCGCCACGGCGGAAACCATCGATAACGGCAAGCCGATCCGTGAAACGATGAATGCCGACATTCCGCTGGCCATCGACCATTTCCGTTACTTCGCCGGATGTATCCGCGCGCAAGAAGGTTCCGTCGCACAAATCGATGCGGAAACCTATGCTTATCATTACCATGAGCCGCTGGGTGTCGTGGGCCAGATCATCCCTTGGAATTTCCCGATTCTGATGGCCGTGTGGAAACTGGCGCCAGCCCTGGCCGCCGGCAATTGCGTCGTCTTGAAGCCGGCCGAGCAAACTCCCGCCTCTATCATGGTATTGATCGAACTGATAGGCGACTTGCTGCCGCCTGGTGTGTTGAACATCATCAATGGTTTTGGCCTGGAAGCGGGCAAGCCGCTGGCGTCGAGCAAGCGCATCGCCAAAATCGCGTTTACGGGCGAAACGGGCACGGGCCGTTTGATCATGGGTTACGCGGCGCAAAACCTGATTCCCGTCACCCTGGAACTGGGCGGCAAGTCGCCGAACATCTTCTTTGAAGACGTGATGGATGCCGACGATGATTATTTCGATAAGTGCCTGGAAGGCTTCACCATGTTTGCGCTGAATCAGGGAGAAGTGTGTACCTGCCCATCGCGCGTGCTGATCCAGGAATCAATCTACGAAAAATTCATCGAACGTGCATTGAAACGCGTGGCTGCCATCAAGCAGGGCAATCCGCTCGATGCCAGCACCATGATCGGCGCCCAGGCTTCGCAGGAGCAGTTGGAAAAAATCCTGTCCTACCTCGATATCGGCCGCCAGGAAGGCGCCGAAGTGCTGGCTGGCGGCGAGCGCAATACACAGGCAGGCGACCTGGAGGGCGGTTATTACGTGCGTCCGACCGTGTTCAAGGGCAACAACAAGATGCGTATCTTCCAGGAAGAGATTTTCGGGCCTGTCGTCTCCGTGACCACCTTCAAGGATGAGGCCGAAGCGCTGGCTATCGCCAACGATACCTTGTATGGCCTGGGCGCCGGCTTGTGGACGCGTGACGGTTCGCGCGCCTTTCGCATGGGACGCGCCATCCAGGCCGGCCGCGTATGGACCAATTGCTACCACCTGTATCCAGCCCATGCCGCATTCGGTGGCTATAAGCAATCAGGTATAGGACGTGAAAACCATAAGATGATGCTCGATCACTACCAGCAAACGAAGAACTTGCTGGTGAGCTATAGCCCGAAAGCCCTGGGTTTCTTCTAAACCGGCACACGCGCCGCGCTCCTAGCCAGGCGCGGCGTGCAGAAAGGGATGCCATGAATGCAATAATTGCCCGGGTAGTCGCCACCGAAGCGGCGCTTGAAATGATGGACAAGTTGCGCGAGCGTCACGGCCCATTGATGTTTTTCCAGTCGGGCGGTTGTTGTGATGGCAGTGCGCCCATGTGCTATGCGCTGGGCGAGTTCGATGTCAGCGATACCGATATCTATCTCGGTCATTTGAATGGCACACCGTTTTACATGGGAATCGAGCAGTTCGCTTACTGGGAGCATACCCAGTTGATTATCGATGTGGTCGATGGCAATGGCGGCATGTTTTCACTCGATAACGGCACGGGCAAGCGCTTCTTGACGCGCTCACGCCTGTTCACCGATGAAGAGTGCGCGTTGTTGCATGCCCAGCCGCTAGAGCACAGCAAGACCTGATACACCTATGCTCATCAGTATGGGCAGCGCAAGACGTCGCACTTCTTTCCGCATCTGCTATAAACTATTTCAGATGTGGACGCTTGCGATAGATCGTGTTGCGCGATACGCCCAGGGCCCTGGCCGTGGCCGAGACGTTGCCTCCATGCGCATCGAGCGACCTGCGGATCACGTTTTGTTCCATCTCTTCCAGGTTGGCGCCGGCGGCGATCATGCAATCCGCGCCTGGGCTGGCGGCATGGGCTTGCGTCATCTCAATATCGTCGAGGAAATCATCTGGCATGTGGCGCAAACAGATTTCATGCTCGTCGCCAGCCATGACGATGGCCGTGCGCAACAGATTGGTCAACTGGCGGAAGTTGCCAGGCCACTTATGCAGGTGGAACATGCGCAGGATGTCCGGTGCCAGCGTATAGCGCGTGTCGGGCGCTACCGTTGCGAGTATCTTTTTTACGACCGTGTCCAGGTCCGTGCGCTCGCGTAGCGGCGGCAGTTTGACCACCAAGCCGTTCAGGCGGTAATACAAGTCTTCGCGAAACAAGCCCTTGGCCATGCGTTCTCGCAAGTTATGATTCGTAGCGCAAATGAGTTCCACATTCACGGTAATCGACTTGCTGCTACCTAGCGGCGTGACTATGCGTTCTTGCAGCACGCGCAACAGGCGCGCCTGTAAACCAAAGGGCATATCGCCGATTTCATCGAGAAATAGAGTGCCGCCATTGGCTTGTAAAATCTTGCCGATAGCACCTTTCTTGCGCGCCCCCGTAAACGCCCCGTCTTCATAGCCGAACAGCTCGGACTCGATCAGAGTTTCCGGTATCGATGCGCAATTGACAGCGATAAACGGTCCCAAGGCGCGTGGCGAGTCGTTGTGAATGGCTTGTGCCAGCAATTCCTTGCCGGTCCCCGTTTCACCCATGACGAGGATGGGAATGTCGCGCCCCAATACCTTGCTGACCTTGTCGATCACCAACTCTAGTTGCGGATCGCCCGTGCGCAGGTAGCGCAAGCCGGACAGGCGGCGCGCCGCGTTGGCAGCATGGCTGGCCGGTGCGAGAACCTGGGCCGGCACGGCGTGAATATCGCCATGCTCGGTGCTGATATTGAAACCGCGCTGGAAGACAGTATTGGCCAGGCGCAATTGTGCGCGACCGTAGACGCGCACGCCGCTGTGCATGCACAGGTTCAATAGACCTGGTGCGGCCGTTCGGTAATGGTCGTACAGGGCAGACACGGGTAAGCCGAACAAGGAACTGAAGGTATGTGATTTCAGCGCGGCAAATGACAGGCCCAACTGAAACAAACCGTTCTTATTGGCGGATAAAAACCGTCCACCCGGCGTAAATGAGGCGATACCTTCCATCAAGGTACCGATGAATTCGGGGCGGGCATGAAAGTGCACGGTGATGGCATCTTCAAAGGTGGCGGAAAACAGCTGATTTTCGATCATCAGCGCCGACATGCGCACCAGGGCCATCGTATGCTTGTGAAAGCTGCGCTGGTCGCTCGACACGTCCAGCACGCCGATGACCTTGCCGCGGTGATCGGTGATCGGCGCTGCAGAGCAGGTCAAGAAATGATTGGCGGCCAGATAATGCTGGTCCGCATGGACCAGGGTGGGGACTTTTTCCGTGATGGCCGTGCCGATGGCATTCGTACCGCGGCTTTGTTCAGACCACGCTACGCCGGGTTGCAGGGCCACCCGGTTGGCTTTCTCCAGAAAATCATCGTCGCCTAGCGAATGCACGATCACGCCATGGGCATCCGTCAAAATCACCATGTTGTGCGTGTTGACGATTTGCTGGTACAGGGTTTCCATCGCGGGCAACGCGTGCGTGTGCAGCATGCGATTTTGCTCGATCAACAACGACAGATCGGATTTGCCTGCCGGCGTAAAGTCGGGTGTGGCCGTGGGCGACAAGCCAAAGGCGACTGAGCGTTGATGGGAAGTTTCGATGATGACGGGGACCCTGTCCAGTCCTGCTGGCATGGCGTTCCCATCCGCTATGGATGAAAACGGCGCGCTACGGTAAGTAGTTGACGGTTGATACATGATCTCCTTGCCTCCGTTGGGCCCTGTACTGCGGCGCTCTTTTGAATATCGAGAGTGTTACACAATGTAGCACCGGTCACAGACGCGAGCAAAGCAAAGTGAACTGGGCTATATCCATTGTTGCTGTCAGTCCCATAACTGCTCCCCTTATTACTGATTGGGCAGTGCATGGGCATGCCAAGCGAGTGCGGTATAAGGGCTACTTTATGGAGTGGAAAAATACCCCTTGCAGGGCGAGCGGGCCAGGGCTATAATTCGCCCCCTCGCTGAACGACGCATGTAAATGCAGAGTAAAGCAGGGTAAAAAAGAAGATTGACGAATTTAGCGAAATGCCTCATACTCTTTCTTCTTCGCAGCTGACAAACACAACGCTTTGTCGATAGCGCGAAAGCAGTAACGGATACAGTTCTTTAACAATTAACAGTCGATAAGTGTGGGCATTTGATGTAAGTGCAGCAGCGGTCTTCGGATCGCTGTAAAACTTAAAATATCAAATGTTCACAAGAAATAATGAAATAGGATACTTCTTCGGAAGTAGCCTGTCAGTTTTTTGAGTGAGCAAACACCTCGCAATGCGAGGGGTTTGAACTAGTTAAATAGTTCGACCATGCCTGTAAAAAGGCAAAGTAACAGAGATTAAACTGAAGAGTTTGA
>NZ_JBNYXR010000030.1:0-7395 GCF_051380805.1 Janthinobacterium paucivorans | reverse complement strand
CAAAGCGTTGTGTTTGTCAGCTGCGAAGAAGAAAGAGTATGAAGCGTTTCGGCTATTTCGTCAACCTTCTTTTTTCACCCTGCTTTACTCTGCATTTACATGCGTCGTTCAGCGAGGAGGCGAATTATAGCCAAGCGCCGCGTGGCCCGCAAGCACTATTTAAGCCCTTCGCAAGCAGCCACGATCCACTCGCGAAAACTGTCTAGCGCTTCCCATGGCTCACGCCCACGCGGCTGCACCAGGAAGTAGCCGCACCAGTTAGTCAGGGGCGGCACCGGCAAGCTGGCCGGCCAGCCATCGCGCAACAGCGCATCGGCCAGCGCCCGCGAATCAAACCATCAAGAAAATGCTTGCGACTGGACGTGGGCCCAGGGCTTGAAAACAGACTATGCGTGGTGCCTCTGACGATTATCCTCGACCGCATTACCCAGAGTTTAGGACAGCACGAATCGCGGCGCTGACCCAATGAAAACCCAGGCGCTCCTGTTCCATGCGCAAGCGTTCGCCCAACACATCGTCACGCAGCACTTGAAATAATGCATGCTCGTCCGGCGTCAATCGGCTCAGGCTGCCCGTATAACGCTTGTGCGTCTCTTCACTGCCCCACAATAGGTGATGCGCTTCCAGGGTCGCCAGATCCATCAACATCGAGCGCGCCTGGGGCAGGAACGAGCGCAAGCGGTCGAGAATCGCAAAGCCATGCGTATCGATATCGCCCCAGTAAATGATCTGCCTGTCATCGAGCCAGCGTACATCGGCCAGGCGCTCGATGCCATAGCCGCCGCCAAAGATCACCATACTGTCCGACACCTCCGGAAACGCCAGGCCGTTGATTTCATTTTCGGTAATGAAGACCCGCTTGACCGTGGCGCGCAAGGCCGTGAACTGCGCCACCGGCACGCTCAGGTCGGACAGGCCGCCGATATGATGGCGGGCGTCGAGCAAGCGAAAACGGATCAGCGCAGGCTTGGCCAGCAGGCCATAACGCGCTTCAAATTGACGCGCGCCAACGGCATCCGCATTGACGGCTTCAGGCGGCAACAACTGGTCCAGCAATTCCGCCAGCAGGGTCTTGCGCGTTTCAATGAACTTACCATCGACGCCGGCAATATCGAGTTCGCGCAAATACAGCTGCGGTCGTGGATGGGCGACAAACCATTGCAAGATCGCCAGGATGCGTGCCCATGCACCCGCCTGTTCCAGGATCGTCATCGGACGGCGCTGCAGCCAGCCGGCCAGCGCAGGAAACATCTGCAGGGTGATGGCCGCGAGCTGCTCGAAACGCCGCTTGTCAGCTGCCTTGCCGATCAGCTTCAAGGCCTCGGTTTCGTCGGCCACCACCACTTGCACCGGCACCCGATTGCGCCCCAGCTGGCGATGATTGATCTCACGCCACTCGATCACATAACCGTAGCCCTTGTGACTTTTGCTGCCGTCCTCCAGTTGCCGTATCCAGCGCCGTACCGCATCGAACTGCTCGCCCATCATCGCGGCGCCGGGCTGACGTACAGGCAGCGTCATGGGAAACAGCGATATTGCTGTGACATGCGCGGCCAGCCAGCTGCCGCTGTTCCACAGGCGCAGCAAGTGCGCCTCGATGGCAGCCGGCGTGGTCCATCTACTGCTCATGTCGCTCACGTCGCTCATGCGCTGCGCGCCTGGCGCTCAGCCTGGTACTGCTCGATGCTCAGGCAACGCAACATCGATTGCCGCCCCTCTTCGCTGTGCACGAAGCCGAGGCCGGCGACATACGGCTCGATAATATGGATTTTTTGCAGAGGCGTGACGATCAGCAATTGCAGATTCATGCGCTTGAACAGTTCCAGCCCATAGCGTGCGGACTCATCCGAGCCGCGGCCGAACGCCTCGTCGATCACGACAAAACGGAAGGAGCGCGAGCGCACCACACCCCATTCGAGGCCGAACTGGTATGCCAGGCTGGCAGCCAGCACGGTATAGGCCAGCTTTTCTTTTTGGCCGCCAGACTTGCCGCCCGCATCGGTGTAATGTTCATGCTCGCGGTCGTCTTCACGCCAGCGCTCGGAGGCCGAAAAGACAAACCAGTTGCGCACATCGGTGACCTTGCGCGTCCAGCGCTTGTCCACCTCGGCGCTGCCGCTGCGGCCACGGAAACGTTCGATGATGGTTTTCACTTGCAGGAATTTGGCTTCTGAATATTCCTCGTCACTCGATCCCGTCAGCGCGCCTTCGGTGCAGGCGCGCAAGTCAGCCTGGAAATCGCGCAAGTCGGCGTCCAGGTTGGGCTCGGCTTCCAGCGCGATATAGCGGTTGGGGTTGTAATCGATATCGTGCAGCGAGCGGTTGATGATATCGATGCGCTCGCGGATGGTCTCGCGCTCGCGCTTGAGCTGGGATTGAAAACCGGCAATTTCGCGGATCGTGTTTTCATTGAGCAGCTCCTTGAAGCGTTGCGCAAAGCGCGGCAAGTCATCGGCCTGCAGTGCCGCCAGCATCTTGCCAAATTCACCGGCGGCGTTGATGCTGACATCGACTTCACGCGTATCGAGCGGCCAGGCCGTCACGTAATCACTCATGGCACTGATGATACGATCGCGCAAACTGGCAATTTTCTTGCTGTCGGCATCGATACGCGTCTGCAAAAAATTGCGCATGTCTTTTTCACGGTTGTCGCACGACTCCACCGTCAGCTTGTGTTCGCCCAGGGCTTCCGGCTGCAACTGCCGCAGCAGAGGAAAATACAGCTCGCGCGCAGGCACCGGGGTGGCGTCCAGCAACTGGGCGCAGTCGGCTAACTGGCGCCGCGCCTGATCCTGGCGTTCGCTGAGCTTGGCATGTTCGGTGGTGTGACGGCTGATGTCCTCATCCGTGCCGGCTTGCGCTCGCGTCAGCGCCTCAAGCTGGCCCTGCAGCTCTTGCAGCAGATCAGACGCAGCTTCCAGTGCCTCTTTTTCACGCTGCAGTTGTTCGATCGCCAGCAGCAGCGGCTTCCAGTCCTGCTCGCCAAAGTGCTGGAACACCGCCAATTGCTGCCACTGACCAAGACGATCCTGATACGATTGACGTTCAAGCTTCAGCGAGCTGATGCGCGCGCCATGCGCGCTAATACGCAATGCCAGGTCACGCGCCTGCTTTTCCAGCGCTGCGATCTTGGACTGGTTGGTCCAGCCGAGCACATAGCGCGCGCGATCGTCGAGCCGATGGCGGTCATCCTTTTCATGGCGCTCGCCACCCGCCTTGATCTGGCCGTTACGCGTGATGGCCAGTTTTTCGCGCTGAAATTGCTGCAGCGAGTCGCAGCAGGCATAGTCGAAACGCCGCGCCAGTTCACTGGCGATCCAGGGATAAAACGCCGAATCGGGCTTGATCGACAGCTTGCGCACCAGCGAATCGGGATGCAGCGGACGCGCTTCCGGCACGCTGACCGAGCGTACCCGAAAATACACCAGGCGGGCCCCAAGATGGCTACGGTCAACCCATGCCGCCACCGCTGCATAATGAACTTCCGGCACCAGCAGCGCCAGGCCGAAATTGTGCAGCAGGCGTTCGACCGCCCCTTCCCATGCACCGCCATCATCGCGCACCTGGATCAGCTCGCCAACAAAGGGCAGCTCGTCAGCATCGAGATCGAGCGCGCCACACAGCAAGTCGCGCAGTTTCAGCATCTGGCCCGGAATATTCGAGCGGCGCTGGCGCAACGATTCCAGTTCCGCCGTCAGCTCGCCATGACTGGCACCGAGTTCATGTACTTTCACGCCGGCCTCGGTCAGGCTGTTCTGACACTCGTCGCGCTGCACCACGCATTGCGCCTGGCCACTGTCGATGGCACGCAGATTGGTGCGAAAGCCTTCGTCATCGGCCGCGCCCGGCAAGCCCAGCGCTTGCGCCAGTTGCTCGTAGTGCGCTGCGCGCCGCGCGCGCTCATCCTTCAGCGTTTGCAGGCGCGCAATCTCGGCGTCGATCTGCGCCAAGCGATTGCCACCGTTAGCGGAAATGGCCTCCCGGATGTCATCGCGGCGCAGACCTTGCTCCCCACGCAATTGTTGCAGCCGCTGCAGGCGCACCGCCGTTTTTTCCAGCTCCAGCACCAGTTGTTCCAGACGGCTTTCCAGCAAGTTACTTTTCAAGGCGGCAAACCATGGCCGCAACGCTTCGCGGCAGCCGCGCAATTGCTCATCGTGCTGCTGCAAGCTGGCATGGCGTGCACAATCGGCAGTCAGCGGCACCAATTGCTCGATTTGCTGTTTCGCCTTCAGTACCGCTTCGTGCGCGCGATGCAGATCATCGAAATGGGCGATCAGGGCGGCGATGCGCTCTTCGACAGGAAAAGCTTCCAGCATATGCTCGCGCACGAAGTCGGTCAGATTGCCGACCGATTTCATCGATACCGTCTGGTGAAACAACTCCATCGCCTGTTCATTGCCGATGCCGAAGCGGCGGCGGAAATCGGCGCCATATGGTGGGAAGCTGTCGTGCAGGGTCACGCCCTTGCTGGCGCGCAGGCGCTTGCGCAACTGGTTAATATCGGTGCCGAAGCCGGCGAACTGGTCCGCGATCGCCAAGGCGCTGTCCGCCACCACATAAAAGCGCTCGGGCTGGCCGCGCGCATCCTTGAGCCAGAAGACCTGCGCCAGGGTCACTGTCTGATCGTAGCCTTCGTTATAAAACACGCCAAGAATCACGGCATAGGTATTCTGGTCGCGCAAGGCGACTGCGCGCGCCGTGCTGCCAGTGTCGCCGCGTTCCGATTTGTAATGGCCGAGCACATAGGTGCGCAGGCTGCGCTCATGTGCATCGGCGCCAGCGGCCTTGTTATAGGAGATTTTTTGCGCGGGCAACAGCAAGGTGGTGATCGCGTCGACCAGCGTCGACTTGCCCGAACCGATATCGCCGGTCAGAAGCAGATTATCGCCGCCAGGATGCAGCTTCCACACGCGCGCATGGAAGGTGCCCCAATTCAAGACTTCGAAGTGATGCAGGCGAAAGCCGGCGCGCTCCATGCTCGCCGGGTCGGCGAAATCAAGCTGGGGCGTTACAACGTCTTCATGCTCACGCGCCGTCATCGCGCATCCTCCGACAGTTCCATGCCATGGCTGGCGTAATCGTTCAGGCGCTGCTCGAAATCGTTGAGCCATTGCGCATCGACGAAGGCCTTCAAAATGCGCCGGACCTCGAATTGCTGATCCTGTCCACGCAATCGATACAGGAAGCCCAGTTCGACCACCTTGTTCAAATGCGTGTCCATGCGGTCAAGCAAACGCGCTTCATTCGCGGTATCGGGCAGGAACAGGCGTAATTGTTCGGTGATCTGCTCACGGCTGAGGATAAGACGTGTGTCACCGGCATTGTTGTCGAACTCCGCCAGCTTTTTACGCAACAGCACCAGGATCAGACTGACCGGATAACTGAGTTGGCGGCGCGGCACTAGGCGCGGCAGCGCAACCTCCCCTTCCGGCGTGGCACGCTGGCGCAGATAGGCATAGCCCTCGGCTTCATCGAGTATCAGTTCCAGGCCGATGTGCTGGCAATAGTCGCGCACACGCGCTTGCAACAGCAGCAGCGGCTGCCACAAGGCGACATCGTTTTCCTGGTACAACACGCCTTGCATCAAGGCGATCAGGATCTGGCTGTAATGGGTTTCGCTGGAAGAGTTCATCATGCGCTAAAAATAAGGAGAGGCATCGTGGCAATGCGCGCACGACCTTGGGCGTCGGTCCAGTGTATCGTTTCTTCTTGCGTATCGTCGATCACGCTGGGCAATTCCTGCGTCGCCAGGCTCAGATAAGTCGCCAGTTCCGCCAGGCCTTGTTCGAGCGGATACTCGGCGATCAGCGCGGCGAGCGACACTTGTTTGCGCTCCTGCAAAGCGCGCCGGATATTCGACGCCAGCTTCAGGCGATCGACATAGACCTGCTCGAACAAGGCATCGGACGGCACCGGTTCGGCCGCTTCATCGAGCACGCCCTGCAAGATGACGGGTTTGAACGGTGGCGCAAACAAGGTGCGGTCCATTGGTGCCAGCACACTCGGCGCTGCGGCGTCGATGTCGATAAAGGCCGCATGCTCGACCACCGCGCGCACATTGAGTGCCTTTTTTTCTATATCGCGTATCAATTGCATGATGCGGCGATTTTCTAGCCAAGCCTGATCATCAAGATAGCGCCGCAGCTGTTCGGACAAACGGGCCACCGTACGCTGCGTCACTTCACCCGCTTCCAGCCAGTCGTAATGAATCCGCAGCAAGCGGCCATCGGGTGCCAGTTCACGCACCGGATCGAGCGCCATGACTGCATTCAATAATGCCGTCAATTCATCCTGGCGCGATGGCGACATCAACAGGTCCCAGAAGGCGCGAAAACTTTTACCCTCATCGCTATCGGCGATCACATCGCGCTTGCCGAAAATTTCCTGCAGCAATTCCCCCTTACTACCCTCCCAGGTAGCAATGCGCTCCCGCACTGAGCGGTCCAGGCTGCGAAAATTATGCTCGACGGCGCGAAAGTCGGACAACAACTCACGCGCCGTCGACGACATTTGCAGGAAGCGTTCGCGTATCTGGGTCGGTTCCATCATGTCGAGCCGACCCTGCGCGATTTGCGCGATTTCGGCATCGATCGCCGCCTTGCGTTTTTGCAGCTCGGCGATACGGGTACGAGGATTCAATTCCGTGCCATCGATAATCTGCCGCAGCAAATCGAATACCGTCATCAGGCGCGATTCGGTACCGATGAATTGGCGCTGCCCCAAGCCGAGCAGCCAGGCGATCGCCTGTTCGGTCGGCGATGTCAGATCATAGTGTGGTTCATCCTGGCCGCTCGGATAATATTTGCGCAACCAGCCCCGCTCGTCGGAAGCCCAGTCGTCCAGATACGCGGTCGCGCTTTTGGGAAACAACACCTCGCCAGCCAGTTCATGCAGATGGTACAGATGGTCGTCCAGACGGGATGCCAGTTGCTGGCGTGCGATGGTGCGGATATTGGGTGCAATAAAATGAAGATGCAGGAAACTGGCGATCATGGGTGCATGATCGGCGGCAAGTAAACGCCACGCCGGATGATTGCGCCGCTGGGAGGAGAGCTGTTGATAATCCATCTGTATATGTGCTTATGGTCTATGCAACACTGTAGCACTGAACAGCCGGGCTCAGCCCCTCAATGCCGCTAACGCAAAGGTCACGCTAACGGGCGAGGGTGTCTGACCCCAGACTTCGCTTGGGGCTAACACTAAAACCAGCAGACGAAAAAAAACCCCACCATCACTGGCGGGGTTTTTCTCAAGGTGCAACAGCCGGGGGCTGTGGCACCAAATAACAAGCCTGACGATAACCTACTTTCACACTGGTTGCAGCACTATCATCGGCGCAAAGTTGTTTCACGGTCCTGTTCGGGATGGGAAGGGGTGGGACCAACTTGCTAT